>NZ_JALPRY010000079.1:0-338 GCF_023223505.1 Neorhizobium turbinariae | reverse complement strand
GCGTGACTTTTGACTTCCACCTTGCGGTACTAGTCCCTGTAGGTAGTGGCTCCTGGAGCATTAGGGTCGCGATAAGCGGTGGGTTCATTCCCACTCTTTTTACCACCCAAACCAGCCAAACCAGCTAGACCAATTAATCCTAGCCAACCCCAATCAAAACCGTTGCGATCGTCGGAAGTGGTCGTTGTGGTCGTTCCTGAAGTAGTATTTGCTCCGGGGTCAGTTGTCGTCTGAGCTTGTGCGGATAGAGTTAAGGGTAAAACTCCTATACTCAAGCTGAGAACGCCAGCACTAACAGCTGTAATGAAATTACTTTTCATAAGTTGTGACAATTCCTT
>NZ_JALPRY010000078.1:0-344 GCF_023223505.1 Neorhizobium turbinariae | reverse complement strand
GTGGCGAAAAATCCCAAGGTGAATTACCTTCTAGATAAGTATTATAAGGAGTAGAAATACCAGTTTTCTCACATCTCTACTCCAAATAAATATCCGAAGATGGATTTCATAATTCGGTATCTTCAGCAGAATGTAGTTAAAGAAAATCACATACGGCAAAATCATGAAATTAGTTCGTTTTCTTTTAGGTTTGTTAGTGCCTCCTTTAGGCGTTTTCCTGACAGTTGGAATTGGCCCAACTCTGTTTATTAACATCTTGCTCACAGTTCTAGGTTGGCTACCCGGTAGTATTCATGCAATTTGGGTTATTGCCAAGCATGATGAACAACTGAATAGAGAAGGCA
>NZ_JALPRY010000077.1:0-347 GCF_023223505.1 Neorhizobium turbinariae | reverse complement strand
CTTGGATTTGACAAGAAGAGTAACGAAACCATCCTCGTGTTTGACCTTGGTGGTGGTACCTTCGACGTATCCGTGCTGGAAGTAGGAGATGGAGTTTTTGAAGTACTAGCCACATCTGGGGATACCCACCTTGGTGGTGACGACTTTGATAAAAAAATAGTTGACTTCTTAGCTGAGAAGTTCAAGAAAGCCGAAGGCATTGAGCTACGGAAAGACAAGCAAGCTTTACAACGTCTGACTGAAGCCGCAGAAAAAGCCAAAATTGAGCTTTCTAGCGTTAGCCAAGCAGAAATCAACCTGCCATTTATCACTGCTACCCAGGATGGGCCCAAGCACCTAGATACAAC
>NZ_JALPRY010000076.1:0-353 GCF_023223505.1 Neorhizobium turbinariae | reverse complement strand
CCTCGCGGTACTGGTTCACTATCGGTCACACAGTAGTATTTAGCCTTACGAGGTGGTCCTCGCTGATTCACATGGGATTCCTCGTGCCCCATGCTACTCGGGATTCAGCTACTATCCTTTGACTTTCGACTACAGGACTTTCACCTTCTTTGGTGCAGTATTTAGCTGCTTCGTCTAGCCTCTAGATTCGATATCGCTGTCCCACTACCCCAAAAGATAAATCTTTTGGTTTAGGCTCTTCCCCTTTCGCTCACCACTACTTAGGGAATCTCTTAATTGATTTCTCTTCCTCCAGCTACTAAGATGTTTCAATTCGCTGGGTTGGCTCTCTCCTGCCTATATATTCAGCAGGT
>NZ_JALPRY010000075.1:0-354 GCF_023223505.1 Neorhizobium turbinariae | reverse complement strand
TTAAGAGACCATGTGGATCAGTCTGGTGACCAGTTCCACGATCAGGGAACTGCTGACTTTCTGACTGGACTGATGGAACAGCATGAGGAAATGGCTTGGATGTTACGTTCATTCATTGAAGGCGAAGCACTAGGCCCAGATGGTAGACAGCCAGCAGAAGGGGCTAAGACTCCTGTAGGTGTGTAGCTCAAAATGTCTGAGTAGAGGATAGTTGTCTGTAAAACCAGTTAGAAAGAGGATTGATTTCTCCTTCTAACTGGTAGGAATTAATCTGCCTGCATCTACCTATTCGCCATATTCATTACAAAAACAAGATAATACAAACCAAACAGGGGGTTTTAAGTGTCAGAAGTA
>NZ_JALPRY010000074.1:0-359 GCF_023223505.1 Neorhizobium turbinariae | reverse complement strand
CTGCTGTCCAAATTGGGTATTAACCCCCCGCTCATTCACAGGTTTAGCCTTTCTGACCCTCAAGGCGGGAATCGTTCATTATCCCGAACGTAGGATGCTCTGATTTAATCTTAGCTAGCAAGCCAACCAGAGAACGCTTACTAGAGCATCCGTTGGGGTTTGGTCTTCAGTCCTTAACGGAGTCAAACTAAAGACGCTCGAACCTATAAGAGGTTTTTAGGCAACTGCTAAAGCAGGCTTACGAGCAAAGCTAACGATGTTATTCGCATTTACTTTTTGTTTGAGCCTTTGATTTCCGAGAGGAGACTCACTCTCGACCTGAATCACAGAGCAACGTTCGCCAACCTGTCGAAACCGTG
>NZ_JALPRY010000073.1:0-369 GCF_023223505.1 Neorhizobium turbinariae | reverse complement strand
GGTCTCTTAAGTTACGAATAACTTGCTCATGATCATTCACTAGATTAGATACCATTCCCGTTGCTGTGGGAACATTACCAGCATGTTCCTTGAGGCTAGCAATCTTGAGAAATCCTTCCAATGTGCCAACTGGATAACCGCCCAAAGCACGAATCCGCTCTGCCAAAGCATCAATATTTAGAGTCAGCGTTTGGTAGTGTTCTTCCCAAAGCTGGTGCAAAGAGCGGAACTGAGGCCCAACGACATCCCAGTGATACTTTTTGGTTTTCACCAACAGTAGATAGGCATCTGCCAAATCTTGATTTAACAGATTAATTACACCTTGACGCTGTTCTTCAGTCAAACCAATGTTTATCGAACGCATTGTTT
>NZ_JALPRY010000072.1:0-398 GCF_023223505.1 Neorhizobium turbinariae | reverse complement strand
AGTTAATCACATAAGTTTTTAACCCTAAGTTAATCGTTTATTAGCTTTGCAAAAACTAAAATTGTAGTAGTGGCAACTATGCCTCATCCACAGGTTTCAATGAGATGTCGCATTTTTGAGATTTTAGGTGCAACGAATACAATTATCTAAACAAGGTGTGAGGAGTAAAGAGAAGATGTCTAATATATTGTGGAAATCCCTAGTGGTTAGCCCAGCAGTTTTGGGAGCGACATTGTTAGTTTCGGCAACAGCGATTGCGGCTCCAAACAAAACAACTGTTGTATCACCAGCCGCACAACCAGGTGTAACTGAAGTTGCCCAACAGCCAGAAATATTGGCTCAAACAACCATAGACCAAGTTAACCGCTACAGCAACGAAGGCACCCAAAATAACTCTC
>NZ_JALPRY010000071.1:0-400 GCF_023223505.1 Neorhizobium turbinariae | reverse complement strand
ATAGGAGTTAGTTTAATAATGCCAGACAGTCCTGGATTAGGAGAGCAGGCGCTGAATAAAGCGGCAGAAATAGGATTATCTAGCCAATTAGATGAAGTAGAAAATTTAAATGTAGACATAAAAACAGACCCTCTGAAACTAGTTCAGGGGGAGGTGGATTCAGTCACCATTGAAGGCGAAGGTCTGGTTATGCAGAAAGACCTCCGCATGGAAGAATTGCAAATGCAAATGAATAGCGTTGCCATTAATCCTCTGAGTGTGGCTTTTGGCAAAATTGAACTCACTAAACCTACTGAAGCTAAAGCACAGGTTGTGTTAACCGAAGCTGATATTAATCGCGCCTTCAACTCAGAATATGTGCGATCGCAGCTGCAAAGCCAAAAAATCCACGTTAACGGGC
>NZ_JALPRY010000070.1:0-435 GCF_023223505.1 Neorhizobium turbinariae | reverse complement strand
GCGCTGTTTTACTTCAGCCAAAGTTTTGTTAACGGCATACTTTTGGTTGATTGAGTTGATCAACTCGGTTTGGTTGTGCTTCTTAGCAACGCCCCACAGGTCAGCGATTAGGTCAAAAGAACCATCGCTGTTGCGAGACCAGCCGAGGTCATATTCGCCATCCAACATAGCAACGATGTCAGAACGGACACGCTGACCGTTATAACCACGGACATCAGCTTCAGTCTTTACGCTGATACCGAGGTCGCGCAAGGAAGCCTTGAGGATTTCGGCATCGGTGATTTTGGTACGCAGGGTGCTAAAGTGAGACATTTGGGTTTCCTCCAATGAGAAGATTGAGAAAAACGACAACGGTTTGTTTTGGGCGAAGCCGCGTTAGCAGGATGCGGCTTTTTTTTAAACTGCTAGCATTCAGAGCTAGCCTTTCCCCCTGGG